>NZ_JANPLK010000038.1 GCF_031426495.1 Gemmatimonas sp.
CCCCGCACACAAAATTTCTGATAGGTCCGGGTGGTGTGAGGGCGACCCAGTGGCCAGGACCAGTTGTCAGGAACACACCGCGGCCCATTGGCCACCGGCCACCGGCCACTGGCTACTCCAACTGGCGCCTGGCTACTCCAACTCGCGCCTGAGCCGCCGGCACGATCACGCGATTCCTCGCGGCGCCCGACCACACCCTGACGCCTCACGCCTCGCGCCTCGCGTCTGAGCGAAATGCCCCGGAGCGGAATGCGGCATTTCTGCCGGCGCGCGCCGCATGCCGTCTGTTGCCAATTGGTCGTCAATCACCAGTTCGTCGCCAGTCGCCAGTCGCCAGTCGCCCGTCGCCAGTCGCCAGAGGCGCCAGTCCCAACCCCACCTCGCATCCTCTGCAACCGTTAAAGTAGAGTTCACCGCGCAAAGGATCATCGGCTCCCGCACACCCCCATACTTCAACGTCGCCGGATTGCACGATATGAAACTCATTGTCGCCATAGTCCGCCCTGAAAAACTGGCCGACGTAAAGCTCGCGCTCTTCCAGGTGGGCGTGACCGGAATGACGCTCTCCCGCGTCAGCGGCCACGGTGGAGAGCGCGACGTCGTGCAGCGCTATCGCGGTGACACAGTGGTGCTCGAGTTCCACGAAAAGGTGCGCATCGAGATGGCCGTGTCCGACCCGTTCGTCGAGCGCACCATCGAGGCCATCTGCGAGGGCGCGCGCACCGGGGACGTCGGCGATGGGAAGATCTTCGTGATGCCGCTCGAGACCACGGTGCGCATTCGTACAGGCGAACGCGACAACCACGCGCTCACGGCCGTGAACGCGGACGAGATCATGCGCCGCACACAGCTCGAGATGCCCGTGTTCACCAAGGACGACCTGTGATCGTCGGCGCGCCGATCGATTCGCTCGTGGCGTCCGCGGTCTCGGCTGGCGACACGGCGTGGGTGCTCGTGAGTACGGCGCTCGTGACGTTGATGGTGCCGGGACTCGCGTTCTTCTACGGCGGGTTGGTGCGCAGCAAGAGTGCGCTCAACACGATGCTCATGAGCCTTGGCGCGCTCGCCGTGGTCACGGTGCAGTGGGTGCTGTTCGGCTACAGTCTCGCGTTCGGCGCGGGCTCCCCGTGGATCGGCAGCTTCGAGTTCGCCGGCTTCTCCGGTGTCACCGCGTTGCCCAACAGCACCTATGCACCGGCGCTGCCGCACGTGCTGTTCGCCGCGTTTCAGGCGACCTTCGCGGGCATCGCCGTTGCACTCTTTTCCGGCGCGATCGTCGACCGCATGCGCTACGGCGTGTACCTCGTGTTCGGCGTGCTCTGGACGACGCTGGTCTACGATCCGCTCGCGCACTGGGTCTGGGGCGACGGCGGGTGGCTCCGCACGCTCGGTGCACTCGACTTCGCCGGCGGGACGGTCGTGCACATCAGTGCCGGCGTCACGGCGGTCGTGCTGGCGGTCGTGCTGGGCCCCCGCCGCGATTTCAAGCGCGTTCCCACTGTTCCGCACAACGTGCCCTTCACGCTGCTTGGTGCCGGACTGCTCTGGTTCGGGTGGTTCGGCTTCAATGCCGGGTCGGCGTTGGCGGCCGATGGCATCGCGGCCAACGCGCTGTTCACGACGCATGCGTCCGCCGCTTCCGGGTTGGTCGCGTGGATCACGCTCGAAACGTGGCGAGGTGGACGCGCGACCGCCGTCGGCGCGGCAACGGGAGCCATCGTCGGCCTGGTCGCCATCACCCCGGCTGCCGGATTCGTCACCCCGCTCTCCGCGCTCGCGATCGGTGTGCTGGCCGCTCCCTGCTCGTTCTTCGCCTTGCACTACCGCGCGACGACCAGGCTCGATGACACGCTCGACGTCTTCGCCTGCCACGGCGTGGCCGGAATCGCGGGCGCGTTGCTCACCGGAATCTTCGCGTCGCGCGAGGTGAATCCCAATGGTGCCGACGGAGCGCTGCTGGGGAACTGGTCGCTGATCGGCGTGCAGCTGCTGGCGGTCGTCGCGACGATCGTGTTCGTCGCGCTCGCAAGTGGCGGGTTGCTGTTGGCGCTCCGAATGGTCGTCCCGCTCCGCATCCCCGTCGACTCTGAAGTTGCCGGCATCGATGTCATGGAGCATGGCGAGGAAGCGTACCACGGCAGCGATCTGAGCGATCTCACCGGTCGGCGGACGTCGATCGGTGATGCGGTGATCCTGCCCGCCAGCGAGATGATGGGCGGATCCGTCCCGCGCGGACGTCTCGCGCCGTGAACCAGCCCGCGCCGGTGAGGATACGCTCCCGGCAAAACGAAAAAGGGCGCCGCTGCCGGCGCCCTTCAGACCTGCCCGTCCGCTAACTCATTCGCACACTCGTTCACGAACTCGTTCACGTTCCCACCCGACTGCCGCCGCAGCCGCTCGCTACGCCTTGACCGCGTTCCGGTTGCCGCGCATGCGATCCTGAATCCACGTGATCGGGATCATGAACAGCGGGGAGAGAAACAGGCCAAGCAGAATGTTGATCCAGATGAGCGCCATGTAATAGGCGGTCATCCCCAACGAGGCCCAGATGGTTCCCAGCGTTCCGTGTGATTCCACTGTCGGTCTCCGAAGTCGATTGATGACGGGCGCACAGCTGCGTGCGTCTGCCAAGTGCTGAAAAGTGTAAGCAACTCGGCCGCCGGAAGGTAGGGGGTGGTTGACGCGTTGCCGCGCGCAGGCGATCAGTCCAACATGTCCGAACTGACGAACTTTCCGCCTGACGCACTGCTGCAGGCGTCGCTCGAGGTGGCCATGGCGCCCGTCGTCGGACCGGTGGTGTTGGCCGTGTCCGGGGGACGCGATTCCATGGTGCTGTTGCAGGCCATGGCGCGGTGGGCGCCCGAGTGCATCGCGGCGGTGGCCACCTTCGATCATGGCACGGGCCGCTATGCCACCGATGCGGCGTCGCTGGTCGCCGCGGAATCGCGGCGCCTCGGGCTGACGGTGGTGGGCGCGCGGTCGCGCCCGCCGGGGCGGAGCGGGCCGGCG
>NZ_JANPLK010000039.1 GCF_031426495.1 Gemmatimonas sp.
TGGTCCACTCGGACCGCGGATCGCAAGGCGGATTCAATCGGTCGTCGCAACACCTTCAACTAAGAGGTGTGTATGGGGCGACCCGCAGGATGGATGAAGGAATTGACCGGGAGGGAGGCAATGCGCTCTCCGGGGGCTCCCTCGCTCCGGCGCGAAGTCGAGCGTCAATTCTGGGCACAGATTGCGACGGGAATCACCAGCGAGAAGGCCGCCGAAGCGGTTGGTGTGTCGCCGGTGGTCGGCACTCGCTGGTTCCGGCATCGCGGAGGTATGCCCTTGATGATGGCGAAACCGATTTGTGGCCGGTATCTGTCATTCGCAGAGCGAGAAGAGATCGGGCTGCTGCGCGCACAAGAGGTCGGAGTGCGGGAAATCGCTCGTCGCATTGGTCGAAGCCCGTCAACGATCTCGAGGGAGTTGAAACGCAACGCGGCCACTCGCGGCGGCAAGCTGGAGTATCGAGCGTCCGTCGCGCATTGGAAGTCCGATCTCGTAGCCAAACGGCCCAAGCCAGCCAAGCTGGTGACGAACCCCCGGCTGCGCGATTATGTCCAGCAGCACTTGGAGGGGACGATCCACGATGCACGTGGACGCGTGGTCGACGGCCCTCGACAAGCCCCGTTCATCGGTCGGAACAAGCCACACCGCGGTGACCGCCGATGGGTGAATGGCTGGTCACCGGAGCAGATTGCCAACCGCCTTCGGGTGGACTTCCCGGATGATCCGTCGATGCGCATTTCCCACGAAGCGATCTACCAAGCGCTCTACATTCAAGGGCGGGGTGCCCTCAAGCGAGAGCTGGTCAGTTACCTGCGCACCGGGCGCGCGCTGCGCACGCCACGCGCTAGGTCCCAGGCCAAAGCCTGGGCCCATGTGAGTGACGAGGTGATGATCGCCAGCCGCCCTGCCGAGGCAGACGATCGCGCGGTGCCGGGGCACTGGGAGGGGGACTTGATTATCGGCCTCGACCGGTCGGCCATCGGGACGCTGGTCGAACGGTCAAGCCGCTTCACGATGCTGGTGCACCTGCCGCGCGAGACCGGCTATGGACTGAAGCCCCGGACGAAGACTGGTCCAGCGCTGGGAGGTTACGGAGCCATCACCATGGCCAACGCGCTCACGCGAACAGTGACCAAGCTCCCGAGCCATTTATGGCAGTCACTCACGTGGGATCGTGGCAAGGAACTGTCCGATCATGCGCGCTTCTCGATCGAGTCCGGTGTGAAGGTCTTCTTTGCGGACCCGCATAGTCCGTGGCAACGCGGCACCAACGAGAACACGAACGGGCTGCTCCGCCAATACTTCCCCAAGGGCACGGATCTGTCTCGATGGAGTGAGCAAGAGCTGCAAGCCGTCGCACTGGCTTTCAACAATAGGCCGCGCAAAACGTTAGGATGGAAGACGCCGGCAGAGGCGCTGAACGACCATCTAAAATCTGTCGCACAACCCGGTGTTGCGACGACCGATTGAATCCGCCCTGGCTGCCCTGATCGGAATGCGCGAGATCACTGGGCGGTACGCCACGGCGCCACACGGCCATCATCAGCGCATCGGTCACCAGCTGCGCGGTCATCGTCTCCTGCATGGACCAGCCGACCGCGCGCCGCGAATAGAGATCGAGCACGACGGCAACATAGAGCCACCCCTCGGTGGTCCACAAATACGTGAAGTCTGCGACCCACTTCTGATTGGGCGCCGTCGCCGTGAAATCGCGATCCAGCAGATTCGGCGCAATCGCGTGCGGCGATCGCACGCCGTGATCGGCCGGCAATGCCCGTCGACGAGGACGCGCGCGCAGCCCCTGCGTGCGCATGACGCGCTCGACCTGGTGCAAGCCCACCACGAAACCGTCCTCGCGCACATCGCGCCAGAGGCGCCGTGCCCCGTACGTCCGATCGCTCAGGAGGAAGCGCCGATGCAGCGCTACCGCCAACGCGGCATCCGCCCTCGCCCGAGCGCTCTCGGGGCGTACGGTCCGTGCGTAGAACCCACTCGCTGACACACCGAGCATGTCACACAGCATCGCCACTGGCCACGTCCCTCGATGCTTCGCCACAAAGTCGAACTTCACATCGACTCCCTGGCAAAGTAGGCCGCGGCTTTTTTTAGGATGTCGCGCTCCATCCGCAACGTCGTCACCTCTTTGCGCAGTCGCGTCAGCTCGGCCTGCTCCGACTTGGCACTCTGGCGTCCCGTCGCGGCTGCAGCAGCATCACTCGTCACCGTCCGCATCCAGGTCCGGAGCAGATTGACATGAATCGAGAGATCGCGCGCCGCCTGCGCCATTGAGACCCCGCGCACCGTCACCAACCGGACGGCCTCCTGCTTAAATTCTTCGCTGAACTTGCGCCGTGCTTTGGCCATGACCTACCTCCCACTCCGTATGTACACCTAAGAAAGGTGTCTACGGAACCCGGGACAGCTCAGTTCGAGACTGCAAGAGTATCTTTGCAGAGCTTACTCAGGAGGCTTAGAAGCGTCGTCTTTCCGCAGCGCTTCTCAGGGGAGAGCACAGCAAGAATGGGCGAGATTTGGAACGCGTCGTCCGCAAAGGTAAACGCAGCGAAGAGCGCGACGGCCACCGCCTCTTCATGGGACAGAACGACGTGCCTTTTAAGCGCAGCGTAGGTATCCATAAGGATCTCCGATCCCGATACCGGTCCCGCGCAGGGCGTCGTGTTCTCTATCGGGGAAGCGCCCCTTTTTGATTGTGACTCTGATTGCTCAGTGCCGTTTGCTTTTGTCAACTGGTGGTCCCTCGGTGCTAACCGATTCCCGGCGATGACAGGTTGGCTCGATGAGGCAACACTGAAAAATTGTCCCGGCGAACAACGTTCAAAAGTGTACCTCTGAACCGTTGTGCTTCGAGACAGAATCGCCGAGGCCCGTTCCCAGCCGTTCTGTCAGAGGATGGCGCTAGTTCTCACTATTGCGCATCCGGCTGACTTCCGGACACTCTTCTATCGTCGGTGAGGTCGGTGAGGCAGTGAGAACCGGCGGCACTTCTGGCGGGTGTGCAGGTTCAGGTTTTCGATGTAACTGGTCGTGGCGTCGTCCATGTTCGGCTTGCCCATGACCTTGATTCTGGCTACGGCCTTGACCTTCGCCGGTCCATACCGGCGCATCGACTCTTTGTCAGAATTCTCGTACTCCTTAATGACCTTGGCGTAGTCTGCGCGCCGCTGCGTCCTCGACAACAGCGTAGGTGTTCTCCCACGAGCGCTCGCCGCACAGATACGAAATCACCAGCTTCGACTCGGACGCGAGCGCGACAAACGTCTAGACATCGCCGAATTCTTCGTTCTTTGAGCGGCCACGGTGCGCGTCGACGAATGACCATTGCTCATCGAATTCTTGGCGTGGCGCACGAACGCCGACGACGCGAAAGTCGTGGTAGAAGGCCGCAAAGTCGCCAACGCCGCCCAGCAAACGAAGTACCGTAGTCTTGGCTACGCCGGTAGCGCGAGCCGTGGGGCTCATGGCCATGCCTTCCGTGAGGCATCGAATGATCAACGCTTGGGTAGCCGCGCTCGTCTTGTTCATGGAAAGAGTATGCTAACCCCTTAGCAGTCTGTCCATGCTAACCAGTAAGCATCTTGCGCGAATCGCTTTCGTGTGCCATACTAACCCGTAAGCATTCCATTAACCACGAGGACCGATGTCAGACGACGCGAAGAAGTTCGGTGCGATGGGCGGGAAGAAGAGTGCGGCGAACATGTCAAAGAAGGCGCTCAAGGAGCGCGCTCAAAAGGCGTCTCAGGCGAGGTGGCAGAAGGGTATCCCAACGGCCCAATACGGATCCCCCGACCGCCCACTGCGCATTGGGGACTTGGAAATTCCATGCTACGTGCTTGACGATCAGCGGCGCGTACTGATCCAACGCGGCATGATGACAGCGCTCGACATCAAGCAGGGAACGGCGACCCGTGGCGCTGGTGATCGGCTGTCAAAATTCATTGGCACCAAAGCACTTAGTAGCTTCGTCTCTCCTGAATTGGGTCAGATGATCACCAACCCGATTGTCTTTCAGGTCGGGGGTGCGACAGCGTACGGATATGAGGCCACGATCCTAGCGGACATCTGTGACGCCGTCTTGGCTGCGCGGAAGGCGGGTGCGCTCAACTACCAGCAAGATCACATCGCAGAACAATGCGAACTGCTGGTTCGTGCGTTCGCTAGGGTTGGGATCGTAGCGCTCGTGGACGAGGCGACTGGATTCCAAGCAGAGCGCTCTCGCGACGCCTTGGCGAAGATCCTTGAGTCATTCGTCCAGAAGGAACTGCGCAAATGGGTGCGCACCTTTCCGCCACAGTACTACGAGCAGCTTTGCCGACTGCGGGATGTCGCCTACCCTCCCCCAAGCATGAAACTCCCTCAGTATTTCGGGATTCTGACGAACAGCATTGTGTACGACCGCCTTGCACCGGGTGTGAAGGATGAGCTGAAGCGCATCACGCCTCGCACCGAGTCGGGGAAGCTCAAGGACAAGATGTTCCAGAGACTCACGGATGACGTCGGCAATCCGAAGCTGTTGGAGCACTTGGCATCAGTTGTCGCGCTGATGAAGATCTCGCCCGACTACGAAACATTCGAGCTGCATCTGAATAAGGCGTTGCCCAAGTGGAGCGACACGCTCCAGTTGGCGCTTGACGACTAGGAACGCTTTGGGTCGTCGCCTCGCTTTGGCGGCGACGGCGGCTATCTGTAATGCGCTTCACGACATCGAATGCTGCGAAGTTCGGATCAGCAGCTCGCTTCCTAGGCGGCTGTTTCTTTGGGGTCTTCTTCGCGGTCATGATTCTAAATGGCGCACCATAGGCTCGTTGCTCTGTAACACCTGAAACGCTACCAGTGCCAACGGGACGATCGCAAACCGGCAAAAGCGCCCCGACCTGTGCCGCCCTCCGGGTCCCGGCACACAAGACGTAAAGAACAAGTCGAGGTCAGCCGAAGTTGTTGAGAAGGCGCGCGATGCTTCACCCCATACGCTTCCGCGTTCGTTCAGGTTGGAAAGTCGAGCACTGACACGCCGACGTTTGCGTTCTCCAAGCGATGGATCACAACGTTTTTCCGGTGATTGGAAGCGAGAAGCCTCGCCACGTCAACGCTCTGCATGAACGCAACCAGCGCATCGGGAGTGACGTCTTCCAAGACAGTTCTAGTCACACGCAGCGTCCGAGGCTGCTCAGGAGCACTAGGCTCGTGACGCCAAGCAAATACGTCGAAATCGACAACAAACCGGTCGGTCACCGGCCATTCTCGCGCCGAAAACCACGAGGAGATGGCTTCGTCGTGGACCGAAAACTCGGGGAATCCTTCGGCCATTCTTAAGGGCATGTCAGGCTCCGTTTTGCTCTGCTGTTCATGCGAGGGGATCTGTTAATACTCGGATTTTCCGAGAGCTCAATCTGAAGCTATTCCACTGGAGGCTCAGATAACGCTCCGGCTCCTCGTCGAACCGTTTTGGAGCATACACGATCGTGCACTACAAGCTTTGCCGTAGTAGGTGCACACCTTCTAACCAACTCCTGCGACTTCCTTTTCCAACGTCGGAAGCGTCTCGCCGCGATCGAAATACCCTATGATAGCCATCGCAACATCCAGCTGGCGCATTTTCGATCTATCGGCATTCCAAGACAGCAAGAACGTCAGCGGCCGTGGATACTGAGCGATTGCCTCGGGCAGATAATGGCCCGTTCTCATGCCACCGATTCCGCAGGCAATCAACTCGCCAAATAGGGATTGCAGGGTCTGGCGATCTGCGCCGAAGCGCTGCATCACGGCGTGTATTTCCGGGCGCCGAAGCGCGTAATCAATAGCGGCCGATTTCAACGCACTCTTCTTCTCAGCGTTCCCCATCGCGGTCTGGATGTCCTGTCCCGGCACCCCGCCCAAACCTTCGATGGCGCGGTAGATACGCCGAAGCTGAGAAGGCGGTCTACCAACCCAGCTCTCAAACGGGCCTTGCGACCCCATTCGCAACAGCCAAATCGCGACTCGCGGTCCGAGTATGCCTGCCAGTGGTCGAACAACAGCCAGCCAAACTCCTACCATGAGAAGAGCTGGCTTCCACTGTCCCATCGTCAGTGGTGCAATGAAACAGCCGACTATCAGCAGTCGGATAAAGAATCCGTTCTGGACGGATTTCGTGCCGCGAAGATAGTCATTAGTTCGCGCCGCGAGGGTTGCCGCAATCAACATCGAGTAAAGCCCAATCATCCCTCTCACTCTATTCTCCGGTGCCGATGGGAAATAGCAGCTCTGCTGTTGGCTAGACTAAGCTGTTGCCGGAAGGCCGCCGCAAATTGACGTACTTCGCTAATAGCTGAAGGAATCGCGCTTATTACGAGTGCAGGTCCTTGTTTCAGACGCTTCGGTGTGTCGGAACCTGTGCCGAGCATTGGGTCGCATTCGAGTGCAGCGAATCGTGTCAGCGCCCGGCTCGTTTCGCGCTAAGATGCTACCCGTCAATACCTTAGGCGCTCACAAGCGAACTCGAATCAAGTTTAGGAAACTTCCGCTCTATCCAACTGAGCTACGGGGACGGAACCGTACGGTGGAGCCACCGCACGGTGGAGCCACCGCAGGGTCGTTGCGAATCTCGTTGATCGGTGCGTCGCGCTCAAGTCTGTCCGGGTGTTCTCGTGCTCAGAAGGTCACCACAGCGTGTACGGCGCGATCTGGCAGTTTCGCCCGGCCATGCAGAAATCCGAGCTCGACCAGAACCGAGACCCCGGTAACCGATCCTCCCAGTCGCTCGATCAGACGGCAGGCCGCGGCAGCCGTTCCGCCAGTGGCCAGAACATCGTCGACCACCAGGACGCGGGCGCCTGCCCCAACCGCGTCGGTATGCATCTCCAGCACGTCGCTCCCGTACTCGAGGTCGTACGATTCACGTGCCGTTTTCCAGGGCAGCTTGCCCGGTTTCCGCGCCGGCGCGAACGGCACGTCAAGCTGCAGCGCCATCGGCATGCCAAACAAGAAGCCACGGCTCTCGACGCCGACCAGATGGGTGACACCGGAACGGCGAAAAGGCGCCAGCATCTCCGTCATCACGTCGCGCATCAGCGCCGGATCGGCAAGCACCGGCGTGATATCCTTGAAGAGAATGCCCGGGCTGGGAAAGTCCGGGACATCCCGAAGCGTGGCAGTCAGTCGATCGATCAGCGTGGCGGTCATGCGCCGCAACATATCGCCGACCGCCCGCTATCGCTCGATCAGGAAGGGCGTGGGGAGACCCATCGCGTCGAAGCTTGTGAGTTCCCGCCGAACCACGTTGCTGACCGTCGAGTACTGCGGGCCGATCGTCAGAACGCGTTCCAGCGTGTCCAGCGCCATCGCTTCCCCGGACGCGACGAGCACCACGGCTCCATCAGGCTCATTGCGCACCCACCCAGCGAGCCCGAGCGCTCGGGCCTGCTCACGCACGTACCAACGGAAGCCGACGCCCTGCACTTCCCCTTCCACCCGGTAGCGGCGAACCGCCAGCGCCATTACCGACGGACGCCGAGGAGGGCGGCAAGCGCGGCGGCCAGTGCGGCGGCGTCACCGAGACGGGGCTCATAGCCGGCCAGCGAGATCTCGCCGTCGCGAACACGACGGGCAAGGAGTTCGAGCGCCCGCGCCGCAGCCTCGGCGCTTTCATCACCGGCGCGACGCGCCCGATCCGCCCACGGTTCAAGCGCGCTGTTCGATCCCGGCGTCGACGTCCGGCTCGGCGCGGCGGAGCGCTCCTTTTGAAGCGGCATGATGTCAATCATGTCGTCATCGCTCCACGCGGCAAGCGGTTCTGGAGACGGCGACGCGTCGAACAAGCGCGCGGCCTCACCTGATGCGCCGGCGATGCCCTCATGGTCGCGCATCTCATCGGCCAGTGCCCGCATTTTCTCGGCAGCTTCGTCCAGCGCCCACGCATCGGAGGGCGTCGGCGCCTCTGGGGCTGGGGCGGTCATCGTCCACTCGGTGGCCGCGACAGCCTCCTCGACAATCGCCTCCGCGGACGGTGGCGTGAATGACGCGGCTGGCTCGTCGACCGCCCGCATTGGCATCGCCGGTGTCGACGAGAGGAACGCGTCAATCCAGGGGAGCGGTGGCGTCTCCAGCGGTAACGACACACTCGGCTCAGCCGGCGAAACGGCAACCGGACCTGCGGTTTCGTCAAGAATGGCTGGCAGATCAAACGCGGGCGTCACGAAATCATCCTGCGCCATCGACCCGAGCGGCGTGAAGTACGCTGGTGTCGGATACGATGGCGGCATCTCTGCGGCCGACGCCGCCCCCACCGAGAGCGGCGTCACCGAGAGCGGCGTCACGGCCCGCGCTGCGTCGAGGGCTGGCGTTCTGCGCCACGGCTCGGGCACGTACGGACCGACCTTCAATCGAACCGGGTTCAGCGCACGGTCACCCTGCGCGCTCCCCGTGTGCGGAAACGCATACGGAGTGCGAGTCGAGCGCAGGTCAGCGCCGCTGGAAGGATTCGAGGCAGGTGTGGACATAGCGTGGTCAGGCCGTGAGTGCCGAAGATGCGCTGAGGAGCAACCGCGCGCAAACGGGCGCGGGTGTCGGGTCCGTCAGGCCGGCCAACCACCGGCCCCAATCAAGGGGACGAAGCGGACCGGAACGATGTCACGACCTTCCAGCTGTCCGTTCCGTTTCACGAACAGCGTCAACATCTGTTCGTCCCTATCACCGATGGGAATCAGCATCCGTCCGCCCTCGGCCAACTGTTCCTCCAAGGCGGGCGGTACGTGGGGCGCACCCGCGCTGACGACGATCCCATCGTATGGACCATACTCACGCCAGCCGAGCGTGCCGTCACCGAGCAGGATGGAGACGTTACGCACGTTGGCGTGCTGCAGAATCGGGCGCGTCTTGTCGAGGAGTGCCGGAAAGCGTTCGATCGAGAACACCTGGGCCGCGAGCTCCGCCAGCAGCGCCGTCTGATAGCCGGACCCTGTACCGATCTCGAGCACCTTTTCCTTGCCCGTGAGCATCAGTTGCTCGAGCGCGCGTGCGTGCACGTACGGCTGCGAGATCGTCTGCCCGCTGCCGATCGGGAGTGCCGAGTCTTCGTAGGCCCGATGACGCACCGTGGGCGGCACAAACAGATGCCGTGGCACCTGATCGATGGCGCGCAAAACCGCGAGGTCACGAATGCCCTTATCCTGGAGCGCCTCGACGAGCCGTCGGCGCGCGCCGCGGAACTCCGGTTCTACAGAGGACGCCACCAATCCGTCGCCGTATCGAGCACATCGCGGTGCGTGAGGTCGAGGTGCAACGGGGTCACCGAGATATACCCGTCGTGTACGGCGCGGAAATCCGAATCCTCCGGACCACTCCACTCCACAGTACCGCCGCCGATCCACAGGATTTCTCTACCCCAGGGATCCTTCATCTTCGTGATGGAGTCGCTGAACACACGACGTCCAAGTCGCGTCAGGCGAACGCCTTTGATCTGGTCACCGGCCACGTTTGGCAGGTTCACGTTCAACAACGTCTCACGCGGAAACGACGTGAGCGACATCAAGTGCTTCAGTAGGTCGCGCAGCACATCAACCTGCGTCTCAAGCAACGCGTCGGCGCGTAGCACACTGCCGGCAAACGAGACCGCGATCGACGGAATGCCGAGCGCCAGACCTTCCATCGCGGCCGCCACCGTGCCGCTGTAGAGCACATCCTCGCCCATGTTCGGGCCGTGGTTGATCCCGCTGATCACGTAATCCGGGCGCTCGTCGAGCAGCACCTCGCAGGCGAGCATCACGCAATCGGTCGGCGTGCCGTCCACCTGCCAGCGTCGCTCGCCGAGTTGCACGGGCCGCAACGGATGATGCAAGGTGAGCGAATGGCTGGTGGCGCTCTGTTCACGATCGGGAGCCACGACACTGAGCTCGCCAAGCGGGAAGCAGGCCTGCTCGAGCACGCCCAACCCCTTGGCGAGAATGCCATCGTCGTTACTGAGGAGAATGCGCATGGGATCGGGTGAAAGACAAAGAGCAATCAGCGCGCGGGATGCGTCTGAGCGAGTCGGGCTTAGCGGGGACGCGGGGACGGACGGTCGTCGAGAATGGCCTGCAACTCCGCCAGATCGCGCTCGATGCTCTCGAGCGCTTCGATCTCGAGTGCTGCCCG
The DNA here is from genome assembly GCF_031426495.1 of Gemmatimonas sp. Classification (NCBI taxonomy): domain Bacteria; kingdom Pseudomonadati; phylum Gemmatimonadota; class Gemmatimonadia; order Gemmatimonadales; family Gemmatimonadaceae; genus Gemmatimonas; species Gemmatimonas sp. Next base: position 10,129 of record NZ_JANPLK010000039.1, read on the forward strand.
GGCCGCTGGTCGTAGGGAGCCCCCTTTGCGGTGCTCATCGAGTTTTTGGCGCGCGCCGTCAATCGTGTACTTCTCGGTATACAGCAAATGCTTCACGAGCAAGATCAGTTCGACCTCGCGACGCGCGTAGACGCGGTTGCCGCTCCGATTCTTTGCCGGATTCAGGAGCTTGAACTGGCTTTCCCAGTATCGCAGGACGTGCGGCTTGAGATCGGTGAGTGAACAGACCTCGCCAATGGAGTAGAACTCCTGGATCGGCTCGCCGCGGGGCGCCGCCACGTCAGTCGCGCTCCGCGCGCAGCTCGCGCGCCATCAGTTCCGCGACGGCTTCGCGCGGGGCCTGCCGTTCGAACAGGATGCGATACGTCGCGTCGATAATCGGCATCTCCACGTCGGCACGGTCGGCGAGGGCCTTGGCGCTCTGCGCGTTCAGCACGCCCTCGGCGACGCTGTCCTTTCCGGACAGCGCTTCATCGAGAGACTGCCCCTGCCCGATCGCCACGCCGAGGGCGCGGTTGCGCGACAGCGCGCCCGTGCACGTGAGCACGAGATCGCCCAGCCCCGCGAGCCCGGCAAAGGTCTCGGCACGTGCGCCGAGCGACACGCCGAGGCGCGTCATCTCGGCCAGGCCTCGCGTCATCAGGGCCGCGCGCGGATTGTAGCCGAGTCCCAGCCCGTCAAGGATGCCCGTCGCCACCGCCATCACGTTCTTGAGTGCACCGCCGAGTTCCACACCGACAATGTCGTCGCTGGTGTACACCCGGAAAGCGGCCGCGCTCATCGCGGACTGCACGAGCTTGGCCGCGTCATGCGACGCGCTCGCGGCCACGACCGCGGTCGGCTGTCCTTGCGCCACTTCAGCGGCGAAGCTTGGTCCGCTCACGGCCACGACCTCATGTCCGAGCGCTTCCTGCGCCACAACATCCGTCATCAACGCCAGCGTCTCGCGCTCGATACCCTTGGTCGCAACCGAGAGTACCGCACCCGGCGCGATCGACCCGGCGGAGGACGCAACCACGGCGCGCAGGACGTGTGATGGCGCGGCGTAGACCACCAGACCGGCACCCCGAAGCGCAACTCCCATATCGCTGCTTGCCGTGAGTCCCGGAGCGAGCGCGATGTTCGGAAGGAAGCGCGGATTCTCGTGACGGGCGTTCACCGCCTCGACCACGTCGTGTTCACGGGCCCAGATGGTGACGCGATGACCATTGCGCACGAGACGATCCGCGATCGCCGTGCCCCAGGCACCGCCACCGATCACGGCGCAGGCCAGCGGCGTCTCCATTACGCGCGACCTCCAGCAGAAGACGACGACGAGCTCGTGCCGACGCGACGCTCTTCCCCGCGCCGAAGGCGACCGATGTTCTCGCGATGGGTCCAGAAGACAAATGCACCGACTGCCGCACTCACCAACACCAGCGGCGTGATCTCGCGCTGCTGCAGCAACACCGCCACGGGAAGTACCACGGCGCCGACCAGTGATCCGAGCGAGACATAACGCGTTATCGCCACCGCGATGATGAAACCGACGATGGCGCAGAGCGCAGGAATGGGAGCGAGCGCGATGAAGACGCCACTCGCCGTCGCGACGCCTTTCCCGCCACCTTTGCCCATCAGAAACACCGGACGCACGTGCCCGAGGATGGCCAACAAGCCGAACGCGGCGCCCCACGGCCATCCGGTGGCTCCGCCGATCGCGCCGGGCAGCAGCAGCACAGGCAAGGCGCCCTTGAGACCGTCGACGACGTACACGAGCAGCCCCCACTTCCATCCCAGTGTGCGGAAAACATTGGTCGCACCAAGGTTGCCCGATCCTACTGTCCGCAGATCGACACCGTTCGCCCTTCCCACGAGGTACGCCGTGGGAAACGAGCCAATGACGTACGCGGCAAGCAACGCCGCGGCCTGGGCGATCATGGGACTCACGACTCGCGCTTGCTCCGCATGATGATGCGCATCGGCGAGCCCGTGAATCCCCACTTCTCACGAAGCTGGTTGTGAATGAAGCGGATGTAGTTCTCGGGGATCAAGTCCGGATGATTGCCGAAGAATGCAAACGTGGGCGGAGAGGTCTCCACCTGCGTGGCGTAATTCAGCTTCACTTCGCGACCTGCCGCCTGGGGCGGCTGCAGTCGGGCGATGATCTCCTGCAGCGCATCATTCACCTGGGAGGTGGAGATGCGGCGCGTGCGCTGTTCCTGCACTTCCAGCGCCATGTCGAGCACCTTGTTGACGCGCTGGCCCGTGAGCGCCGACGTGAACAGGAAGGGTACGAAGCCGAGATAGGGCACCTTCTCCACGGCATCCTTCCGGAACTTGGCCGAGCTCTTGTCGGTCTTGTCCGCGTACAGGTCCCACTTGTTGATCACCATGATCAGGCCGCGGCCGGCTTCCCACGCCAACGTCGCGATCTTGAGATCCTGGTTCTGCAAGCCTTCCGTGGCGTCGACCATCAGGATGCACACGTCCGACGAATCGATGGCGCGCCGGGTGCGCAGCGCCGAGTAGAACTCGATGCCGTCGTCGATCTTCGACTGACGCCGCAAACCGGCCGTGTCGACGAAGATGATCTCTTGGTCGTGATAGCGCATTGGCGCGTCGATCGAATCGCGCGTCGTGCCCGATTCGTCGTTCACGACCAGGCGCTCCTCGCCAAGCAGCTTGTTCACGAACGACGACTTGCCCACGTTCGGTCGGCCGATCACGGCGATACGCACCGCCTCCGACGGCACTTCATCCGTTTCGGGGATGGCAGCGACAACGGCGTCGAGCAGGTCTCCCGAGCCCTTACCGTTGGCGGCGGACACGGGATACACATCGGTCACGCCCAGCCGATAAAAATCGTAGAAGTCGGCACTGTTGGGGTCGTCGACCTTGTTGGCGACAAGCACCCACGGCTTCTTGGCGTGCCGCAGAATGTCGACGAGGCGCGCATCGCTGGGGTGCACGCCGACCTTGGCATCCACCACGAGCATCAGGAGATCGGCTTCATCGATCGCCTGCATGACTTGCTTGCGGATGGCGACGTCCATCGGCTCGTTCGAATCTTCGACGAGTCCGCCGGTATCGACCAGCCAGAAGTGGTGGCCGGCCCAATCGGCCTGGCCGAAATGGCGGTCGCGGGTCGTGCCCGCTTCCTCACTGACGATCGCTGACGCTTCGCCGACGATACGATTGAACAGATGGGACTTCCCGACATTGGGACGTCCGACGATGGCTATGACTGGAAGACTCATGCGGCTGGTTGGAACGCCGCGTCACCTTCCGGGACCAGCGCGTCTATGAAATCGTACGAAGGATATACCGGCATCGGCAGCGATTCTCGCACCGCCACGAACGACTCTTCATCGAGGAAGAGTCCATCGTCGTTGATGCACTCGGCGGGAATGAGCGCGAGATCGAGATCGTGCCGATCGGAAAGCGCCTTGCGAATATCGGCGCCGACCAGCAGGCCGGCGGTGGTCGTGGTCGGACCGAACAACGAGTTCTCCATCGTAATGAGCGAGAACTCGGCGCCGGTGGCTTCACGCAGCAGGTCGAGCAACTCGGGCATCAACGGCGTCATGGAGACACCCGTTACGACGCCGATCTTTTTGCCGTCGAGGCGGGGCAACTGCGCGAGTCCGTCGCGCACGCGGGCTCGCAGGGATGTCACGGCACCGACGCCATTCTCGATCTGCGAGAAGTCGCCGTAATGCTCCATGTCGGGGAGCGGTTCGTCGGACAGCAGATACAGCTCGTCGGATCCAAACACCCAACGGTCGCCCCGCTCCGCCAAGCCACGCTCTTCCCAGCGGTGCACGGTTTCGAGCAAGCGACGCGCGTTGACAGCGTCCATCGATTTGCCGTTGTACAGGTGCGAGAACTGGGTCACGCCGACTGGAACGAGCGCCACCGACATCACGGCGTCGCCGAGGTTCCAGAGGTCGGTGAGCGACTGCTCGAGCACGTCACCGTCGTTGAGCCCTGGCACGATCACCATCTGTCCGTGGAACTGAATGCCACCCTCGGCCAGCCGCGTGAGTTGGTCCACAATATTCGGGACACGCGGGTTGTTGAGCAGGATCTTGCGCGCTTCCCACGGCGTAGCATGCACCGACACGTACAGGGGTGACAGGCGGTACTCGAGGATGCGCGCGATGTCCTTCTCTTTCACGTTCGACAACGTGGCAAAGTTGCCGTAGGCGAAGGACAGCCGGTAATCGTCGTCGCGGATATAGAGGCCTTTCCGAAGGCCCTTCGGGAGTCCTTCGATGAAACAGAATTCGCACCGGTTCGCGCACCGACGCACCGTGGGCGGAGCGAGCTCCACGCCCATCGGTTCACCACCTTCCCGTTCAATATCGTATTCGACTTCGGAACCATCCGGCATCCGCGCCGACACGATGAACGCCTCATCGGCCGTCAGGAACTCCCAATCAAGGAAGTCTTCCAACGGCCGTTCGTTGACGGCGAGGAGTTCAGTGCCGGGAACGATGCCGATTTCGTCGGCGATGCTCCCCGGCTGCACACGTGTGACGCGAACCATGACCCGGGACGAAAACGGGGGAAGAGGCCCAAAGGCCTTCCCCCGGATGACAAGGGGCGGCAACCGTAGCGCTGCCGCCCACTTGAGAAAATATACGAACTGTGAGGTCCGAAGTCAATTTAGAACATGGACTTACTTGAGCGGCGCGTAGCGGTATGCGACCGCTTTCGGCGCGTCGAGCTTCACCGAGAAGGTCGTGTTTCCCCCTGCGTCGATCGGTCCGATCGCCACGTCCTTCGTCGCCACGACGGCACCGGCCGCATCGAGCAGCTCGAGCTTCATCGTCCACGAGGCAGTCGCGCTGCCTTCGTTGTTGACCGTTCCCTGCACCGAATACGCGTTCCCTGATTTCTGCGCGAGCGTGATGTCCACCCGCGGATTCGTCTTGGTCTGCTTGTCGAGATAGAACAGCACGGAATCGTTCGCCGTCTTCTTCTTCGCCGCGTCGGTCTCCGCGCGCGCCTTCAGCTGCCAGAGACCGGCCATGAGGCGATAGCCACGGTCGAAATTGGGATCGACTTCCACGAGACGCGTCACCACCGGCCCCATGCGCTCCGTGTCCTTCAGCGTGAAGAGCACGTTGGCATAGTTCAGCAGAGCGACCCGGTGATACGGATTCTTCTTGATCCCATTCTCGAACAACTTCGACGCATCAGCGTCATGACCGGTAGCCGCCGCATTCGACGCCGCCTCGAAGAGCTGGTCGGCGGAGAACTTGTCCGGCGCGCTCAGCATATCGGCGAAGATCGCCGAGACGGCCGCAGTGTCACCGGACAAGCGTACGGCCCGACCCAGCGCCTGCGCCGCATTGGCGTCACCTGGCGTGTCTTTGAGATACGCTTCGAGCAGTGCGCGGGCCGTCTTGATCTCGGCGTCCTTCTTCTCACCAGCCGCTTCCGCTTCGGCACGGGTCAAGCTGATGACCGCCAGATTGTACCGACTCTGCTGCTTGACCCTCGCGTACAACGTGTCGGATCCAGACAACGCGATCACCTTCTCCATCGCGATCATCGCGCTGTCGATCTTGTTCTGCTTCTGGTACACCGCCGACAGTACGTTCCACGGACGGGGATCCGTGCCCGACACCTGCAACGACAGATTGGCGAAATACGTGGCCGAGTCGTTCTGCTCCGCAGACATGGCGGCGATCGCCTTGTTCAGGATTTCTCCGAAGAACTGCGCACGATACGGGCGTACCTTCTCCTTACACTGGGGCAGCATGGACTCAATGGCGGTCGCCGCCGAATCGAGGCCGAGCAACAGATTCTGGCTCCCCGTCGGATTCTGGGTGAAGCCGACGTCGCCGCGCTTCATGACCAGCGTCGCGTTCTCGCGCTGCAGCCACTGTGCATAGGTGCGCAGCAGCATCCACTGCCGACCCGCCTCGTTCTTGATCTTCGACGGGTCGTCGGTGAGTACGCGAATCGAGTTCTGCAGGTGCTTGGGCACCTCGTCGGCTCGCTTCGCGGCCGCGGCGGCGATCACGTACTGCTTCGCGCCATTCACCTGAAACGGGCTACTGTCGTTGATCTCGCAAGCGCCTTGCGCGACGGAAGCCATCGGCAATCCCGCGCTGAGCACCGTCGCGCTCACAACCGTCGTCCACATCCGAGCCTTCATCACTGCTCTCCTCGTAAGTGCATAGATAGCTACTACGTCGTTGTACCCCGACGGGCGCACAGGTTCATTCGTACCCTGTGCGCACCCCTCACCGTCAAGCGCCTCGTCCCAGCGGCGACAGCGTAGTCGCGCGAAGTATAGGCGCCGAACACCATCATGCGCGGTAGGACGCGCCGCTGCCGGTATTGAACACCACAACCTCGGCATCGGCCGAGAGCGTGCCCGCCGTCACCGCATCGTGCAGTACGGAGAGCGCACAGCCGCCCTCTGGTGCCGCGTCGATGCCCGTTGCGGTGGCCAACCGCAGCGTCCAGTCGCGGATCGCCTCCTCGGTCGCCGTGTCGGCGATGCCGTGCGTCTCGCGCAGCACTCGAAGCAAAAGGCGGTCGCCAAGCGGTGACGGAACCCTGAGGCCGCTGGCGTACGTCACGGGATCAACCCACGGCGTGGCCCGATCCTCATTGGCCGCGAAGGCCCGAGCAATCGGTGCGCATCCCGCAGCCTGCGCGACCACGTACCGAGGCTGTTTGGCCCCGTCGGGAAGCCAGCCACCAGCCATGAGCTCGTTGATGGCCTTCCAGATGCCGATCGTCCCTTCCCCGCCGCCGGTCGGGTAGACCAACGCGTCGGGTAATCGCCAGCCGAGCTGCTCTGCCATTTCGAAACCCATCGTCTTCATACCTTCGACGCGATAGGGCTCTCGAAGCGTGGACACGTTGAAATAGCCGGATTCGGCGGCGTAGGCGATCGCGAGCTTGCCGGCATCACCGATGTGTCCATCGATCCGCACCAGCGTGGCTCCGAGCGCCTCAATCGTATCGAGAATAGGGCGCGGCGTGGTCCGCGGCGCGAACACGCGCACGGGTAAGCCCGCCGCGGCACCGTAGGCGGCAAGGGCCGCACCGGCATTGCCCGCCGTCGGTACCACGAGGCCAGGATACCCCTGAGCCTTGGCGCGCGTCACCGCGGCGCTCATGCCGCGGGCCTTAAAGGACACCGTCGGATTCTGTGATTCGTCCTTGATCCAGAGGCGGCGGACGCCGGTGGCGGCGGCGAGGGCCGGCGCCTCGATCATGGGCGTCAACCCCTCACCGAGCGACACGGGCACTTCGCCGGCCTCGAGCGGCATGAACGGCGCGTAGCGCCAGGCGTCCCACCGATCGGCCAATGGCGTCCCCTTCGGTACCGGCGCGTACTGCGCGAAGAGGGGCTGTCCGCACGCACCACACACGGAGGCGCGGTCGCGCTCCGCTGCCGTATCGCACGCCGAGCAGCGAAGAGTCCAGGTCGCAGAAGTCATTCGAGGGTCGAGTCGGGAGGAACGTCAGAAGTCGGATCGATGGCAATATCCGACGGAGTTTCACGGGAGGGAACGCCCAGCGCCGAAAGCAGCCGTGCTGCAGAGCCGGAGCCGAAGCCCGGTACGGCCGCGATCTGCTCGATCGTGGCCTCGCGAACCCCCTGCACGCTGCCGAAGGCCGTGAGGAGGGCCCGGCGCTTCGTGGGACCGACGCCGGGAATCTTCAACAGCTCCGACGTGATCGTACGCGCTGCGCGCTTCTGTCGCTGAAACGTGACGGCAAAACGGTGGGCTTCATCGCGGGCCTGCTGCAGCATGCGTAACGCCGGCGAGCGACGCGGCAGGCGCACGGGATCGCTGCGGCCGGGCAGAAAGATCTCTTCGTCGCGCTTGGCGAGACTGATCAACCCAATCGAGGTGATCCCCAGTGCATCGAGCGCCGCGCGCGCGGCACCGAGCTGTCCCTTGCCGCCGTCGATCACTGCCAGATCGGGAAGCGCCAACTCCTCGGTCACGCGACGCGTGAAGTAGCGCGTGACAACTTCATGCATCGACTTGAAGTCGTCGTTGCCTTCGAAGATCGCGATCTTGAACTTGCGATACTCGGCACGCTTCGGTCGGCCGTTCTCGAACCAGACTGCGCTCGCCACGACATCCGTGCCCTGGGCGTGTGAAATATCGAAACAGATGAGCGATCGCGGCAGGCGTGGCAGTCCCAGCTCTCGCTGCAGCTCGTACACGGGATCGACCGCGCGTTCATCCGCCTCAAGCGCGGCGAGCTTGAATTCTTCGAGCAGGTGCTGCGCGTTCTTGTCGGCGAGGTCGACAAGCGCGCGACGTGGTCCGCGCTGCGGGATTCGGATCTTGGTTCCATCGAGCGAAGACTCGAGGGGCTCGCGATCCTCGAAATCGAACGGCACCAGCAGATCCGCCGCGCGGGCCTCCGCCGTGCGATACCATTGGGCGAGGCAGGCGCCGAGAACGGCACCATCCTCCTCGTCTTCCGCGTGCTCCACCAGACGGTGGTCACGCGCCAGCAACTTGCCACCGCGAATGCGCATGATCACGACGCAGGCGTCCTCACCGTCGCGCGCATAGCCGACCACGTCGCGGTCGCCACCTTCGACTTCGAGCACGACCGTCGGCTCCTCCATCTTCTCGAGATGGCGCAGCGCGTCGCGCAGCTCGCCGGCGCGCTCGAAGTCGAGTCGCTCAGACGCGTCCATCATTCGCTCGCGGACGTGGCGCACGACGTCACTCGTGCGGCCGTCAAGAAACCAGACGACCTCGTTGATCATTGCACGATAGTCATCCGTGGACTGATAACCGACGCACGGTGCCTGGCAGCGCTTGATGAAATAGTCGAGACACGGGCGTTCCGGCGCTTCCTTCGGCAAGTTGTAGTGACAGGACCGCACCGTGAAGATCCGCTTGACGACGTTCAGCGCGCGACGCATGGAGCCGACGTCCGTGTACGGTCCGAAGTACCGGGCCCCGTCGTCCTGCAGCCGTCGCGTTACGATGACGCGCGGAAACGGCTCCTGCACGGTGACCTTGATGTACGGATACGACTTGTCGTCGCGGAGCGCGATGTTGAAACGCGGATGATACTCCTTGATAAGCGTCGCTTCGAGAATCAACGCGTGTGCTTCACTCGGCACGACGATCGTATCGAGCGCCCGCACCTTGCGCATCAATCCGCGCGTCTTCGGACTGCTCAAGTGATCCTGCGCCCAATAGCTCTTCACGCGGGAGCGCAGACGCTTCGCCTTCCCGACGTACAGCACCTGCCCCTCGGCATCCTTCCACAGATACACCCCCGGCGACTCGGGCAGATGCGGCAGCTTCTGCGCGACGCTGGCCGGCATACCGCGCGCGATGGCGGCGCTGGTCCAGTCATCCTCCGGCACCAACAGCGCATCGCTGAGCCGCTGATCGTGGTCGGCGCTCATTTGCCGACCGTCCGCACGGGGCGGCGAAGCCACCGTGCTGCCTCGGCGGAACCCATCACCCACGCCACCAAGAGGTACGTGACACCGAAACCGGCGAGCACTGGAATGCCAACCAGCCGCGGATGCGCGGTGGGGAGCCAGCGAACCTGCGCATATCGCAGCACAGAACCCACGACGGCAGCAGCCAACGCCGCTAGCACAATGCGGAGTGTACCACGCCACATGCTCGCCGTGTACAACGCACCGAGGCGACGGTGCAGCCCGCGCGCAAGCATGACCAAGTTCACGTACGACCCAACGGCCGACCCGAGCGCGATACCGGCGGCCGCGACAGAGTAGGATCGCAACGGCACCGCAACGCCGACCGATACGATCACAGAAACCACGATACTCGTAAGAGAGGCGCGAAGTGGCGTTCGATAGTCTTGCAGAGCATAGTACGCTGACCCGAGCAGTTTGACCGAGCCGAAGCTCACGAGCCCGATGGAGTACGCCGCGAGGACCCAGTGCACCGACGTCTGCTCATCGAGACCAAATCGACCAGCACGATAGAGGATGCCGACGCAGTAATCGCCCAGCACGATGAAGGCGACGGCACTCGGGATGATGTAGAAAAGAATGCGCTGCCAGCCACTTCGCACTTTCTCCAACAGCGCATCCATAGCCATCGCACCGGAATCACGCGACAAATCGGGGAGCGCGGCAGCCGCGACTGAAACACCGAAAAGCGACACCGGCAACAGGGCCAGCGTGTTGGCGTACCCTAAGCTTGCGACTGCACCCGATGGCAGAAACGACGCGATGTACAGATCGACAAAAGATGAGATCTGAACGACTCCGAGTGCGGTAACCACGGGCAGTACGTTACGGAGCATCGGCATGACGCCTTCCGCCGCCCGGTCGAGCGTGGGACGAAGCGGGCCCGCCAGTCGAACGACTTCGGGAGCCTGGGCCGCGATCTGCAAGAGCGCACCGCCAAGTGTGGCCCACGCCAGCCAATACGAGAGCGTGGCCGTATCGGGGGCGCGCGGTCCGCCGATGAGGAGTAATGCGATCTGGGCGAGCGACCAGATCGCCGCACTGGCGTAAGACCAGAAGAATCGTCGGTGCGAGTTCTGAATGCCGAGACACCAACCGCTGAGCACCATCAAGCCGGTCATGGGAAACATCACGCGGGTGAGCCGCGTGGTCAGCTCTCGTGTCGCCTCGTCGAAGCCGGCGGCCAGCAGGCTTGTCAGAATGGGCGCTGCCACGATGCCGAGCAGTGTCAGGATCGACGTCGCAACGAGCAGTAGGCCGAGCACCGCATTCGACAGCGCGCGCGCGGCGCGCGGATCCTCGCGCGACAGCAACCGACTGTAAATCGGGACAAAGGCCGCCGACAACGTGCCTTCGCCTAGCAAGTTCCGCACGGCATTGGGAATCTTGAACGCAGCTCCGTATGCGTCGGCAGCCGGTCCCGCGCCGAAGTAGTACGCAAACGCCGTCTGTCGCAGGAGCCCGACCACGCGACTGATGAGGATGCCCGCACCAACGACGAACGCGGAGCGTCCGCCCCCGGCCTCACTCATGAGGCGGCGCGCGTTCCATGCACGAGCGACTGCGCGTGCGATTGCGACGCGTCGCGGAGGCGGAGCAAGAGCCCGACGCCGAATCGCGCGAGATACGGCAGCAAGTTGAGCACGCGCTCCGGTGACTTCCCCATGGGACGCAGCGAGGCGCGCACGTAGGCGAGCTCGCGCATCGCGTCGACTTCGTTCCGCTTCACGCCGCCTAGCACACGGTGCTCGAACTTATCGATTCGGTGCGTGAGGTCGCGCGACAATCCGGCGATCACGTCGTGGTTGACCGGCGAACCGGCACCGTCGACACTGTCGCGCAGCGCACGGAGCTGCGCATCGATCGCCACACGCAGGCGCTCGAGCGTGTCGCTGATCCCGTCGTCGAGCAGGCGCTGGGCAACCTGCTGTTCGGCGGCGTGCGGGTCGCGAAGCATGGCCTCCGACAGACCAAGGCGATCAAGCGCGCGATAGGCATCGCCGTCGATCACCTCTCCGGCCCAGCGCGGAGACGCCACCGGCGCCGGTGCGCCGAGCGCCGACGCGATCGGTGAGACCTGCGCGAAATACGCCAGCTCACCGGGCCCCGCGAGATACGTCAGCGTCGGCAGCAGCGAGCGCTCCAGCACTGGACGTAAGAGCACGTTCGCGCCGAGCGTGCCGGGTTCTGCTTCACGGGCAACGGTGGCAGCCTCTGCGACGGGCACGCGCACCCGCACGCGTTGCACGCCTTCGCCGATCGAAACCAAGCCGGTGTGAAATACCAGGGACAGGCCGTCGATGACATCGACTTGCGGCGCATAGCCAGCGCTCTCGATCGCCTGCGTGCGGGCTGACAACGATTCTGAAACCGCCGCGGCTGCCGTGAGCGCATGGCGCAGGAAGCGATCCGACGCGACGCGGAAGGCGGGATGCGACGCATCGAGTACCGCTATGCCGAGCGGTTCGAGCAGCGACCGGAGCAATTGCACGTACGCGGCGCCGACGGTGGCATGCGGCACATACGCCGCATCGACGGCATCGAGCACGCTCGCCTGCGCGGCCGATCCGCACGCCGTGGTGAGCGCGGCTCTGGCAGCGCTCAGGTCACCGAGCGGCACGTCGGCCATGGCGACGCCTTCCGTCGGTTGCCCGGAAAGGGACAGTGACTGAAGACCGCGCGCCGTCGCGACGTGCGTGACGGCAGCTTCCATCCAATCGGCGTCATCGGTGGCTGCCCAGAACACGGGCGCCACAGGCATATCGATGGCTGCCGAAAGTTCGTCCGCCAACGACAGCGCACTGAGCGCTTTGCTCCAGGTGTACGCCGGCCCGCCGAACAGGCCGGGCTGCTGCCCCGTCGTGACGACCACGCCGCGAGCGGCCGCCTGTGCCAAGCGATCGGCAGCGGCCCCCGTGGCCGCGAAGGCCGGGGCCAGCGTCGTGAGCCAGTCGTAACCATCCAATGAGGCACGCACCTGCAATGCATGTGCGCGCCACGCGGCCGGGGAGTTGGGCCGTTGGGAATACCACTCCGCCCCGACGTCGCCGCGCTGCACCGCTTGAGAAAGCGTGCTGCCGCCCAGCTGGGCCGTGCGTACGATCACGCCGTCTACCGACATCGGAACTGGTTCACGGACAGTCACGCCCTCTGCTCACTTGTGGTACGGTTCGCCTCGAATAATGGTGCCCGCCCGGTACAATTGCTCCGAGAGCACCAGCCGCGCTACCTCATGCGGCAACGTCCACGGGGCGAGCGATAATCGGCGGGCCGCACGGCTGCGGACGGACTCGCCGAGACCATGCGCCCCGCCAATCACGAAAGCCACGCTACGCGCCTGCTCCCGCTGCTCCTGCAGCCAGCCAGCGAATCGGGTGGAGTCCATCGATTCTCCGCCCGGATCGCACGCGATGATCTGCGCATCGCCCGAGATGCGCTCGGAGAGACGCTGGGCCTCGCGATCCATCACCAGCGCCGGCGTGAGTCCGCGTCCTGATTCTTCCTTGACCTCGATCACGTCGAGCGGCCAGTAGCGCGCCGCTCGAGTCTCATAGTCCCGAATGGCATCGGCCAGCCCCGCATGGCGGGGCCGGCCGATTACCAGCAGCGAGATCCGCATGACTCCGGATCCGACGCCGCGTCAACAATCACGCGTAGATGCCGCGCAGACGATGCACGGTGGCCACCCGACTGATCGACAGCATGTACGCGGCCGTCCGCATGTTTACGCGATGCTGCTTCGAAAGCGAAAGTACGTCCTGGAAGCTGCGCGTCATGATGCCGCCAAGTCGTTCGTTGACGTCGGCCTCCGACCAGAAGTAGCCCATGCGATCCTGCACCCACTCGAAGTACGACACCGTCACGCCGCCCGCATTGGCCAGAATGTCCGGAATCACGAAGATGCCCTTCTCATCGAGGATCGGATCGGCGGCGGCGGTAGTCGGACCGTTGGCGCCTTCGCAGATCACCTTGGCGCGGATACGGGCCGCATTCTTCGTGGTGATGACGTTCTCGAGCGCGGCCGGAACCAGAACGTCCACGTCGAGCGTCAGCAGCGTGTCGGCGTCGATCATCTCGGCGCCCGCGAAGCCCTCAAGCGAGCGATGCTTCTGCACATATGCAATCGCGGCATCGACATCGATGCCCTTTGCGTTGTAGAACGATCCGGCCCGATCGCCGATGCCCACGATCTTGCAGCCCTCGGCGGCCATCAATTTGGCCGCCGTCGAGCCGACATTGCCGAAGCCCTGAACGGCGACCGTCGCTCCCTTCATGGAGAGTCCAAGGTGGTCAAGCGCTTCGCGCGTTACGAGCATGCAGCCACGACCCGTGGCTTCACGGCGACCATGCGAGCCGCCCATCTCGATCGGCTTCCCAGTGACGACGGCGTTCTCGGTGCGACCCACATGCATCGAGTAGGTGTCCATGACCCAGGCCATCACCCGCTCGTTCGTATTGACATCCGGTGCCGGCACGTCGGTGTCGGGTCCAAGCAGGGAAATGATGCCCTTGGTGTAGCGGCGCGTCACACGCTCGAGTTCACCGACGCTCATCGTGAGCGGATCACAGATCACGCCGCCCTTTGCGCCGCCGAATGGCAGGTTCACCACGGCACATTTCCACGTCATCCACGCCGCAAGCGCCTTTACTTCTTCGAGCGTCACCTTCATGTCGAAGCGGATGCCGCCCTTCGCCGGACCACGCGACGTGTTGTACAACACGCGGTAGCCCGTGAACACCTCCACGTCCCCGTTGTCGAGCTGCACGGGTACCGAAACGATCAGCTGCTTTTCAGGGTTGCGCAAAATCTTGTAGATGCCGGGCTCGAGATCGAGCAGCTCGGCGGCACGGTCGAAGCGAGACATCATCGCTTCGAACGGATTTTCTTCGTTCAGGAACCTGTCCTTGTCCGGGCGGACGATACTGTCCGTCGGCAGGCGGAGGAGGTCGATAGCCATTTCGCCAGGTATTTTAGGCCGGACTCAGCCGGCGGTGGGAGTGGTGGCCCTGCGCGCCGCCAATACTCGGGCTACAGCCTTATCCAGTATCTCGGCGCCTTGCTCGACCACCACAGTCTGGGAAACATACCAAAGCGCGGCCCCGGCGCGAGGCCAAAGCGGTACCAGTTTGACGGCATCTTTGAGGGTGCAGAGCACCTCTACTGAGGAATCGGCCCGTGCCACGATGTCAGCCACGTCACTCGCCACGAAATCGTGATGGTCCGGATACGCCGCGTGATGCTCGACCACGGCCCCCGCAGCCTCCATCTGACGCCGAAACGCGTCGGGGTCGGCGATCGCACTGACGAGCACGAGTTTTCGTCCGCGAAGCCACGTCAGGTCGTGCTGCAGGCTCCGTGGCCCCCCCGACCCGCCCGCAATCGTGGCAGCGAGACGGATGGTACCGGGCGTCAACCGCAGCTGTGCAATCGGAACGTCAGGCGCCGCCGCGCGAATGGCGGCACGCACGGCCTGCACGCGCTCCGTCGGCGCCGCTTTGACCGTAATAACCGCCACGGACGCCCGGTTCAGGCTTCCCAGCGGCTCCCGATACGGACCGCTCGGTAGCAGGCGAACAGACTCGTGCCAGGCATCCGCGCTCACCAACACCACATCCACGACACGCGACACCTGACGATGCTGAAATGCATCGTCGAGTACGGCGCAGTCACATTGCATGCTGCGGGCGGTCACGAGCCCGACGGCACGCTCCGGCGCGACCACCACCGGGACGCCGGGAGTCAGGAGTCCGTGCACACGCCACTCATCGTCTCCGTAACCGCGCAATACCAGTGCCGGGGTTGCACCACCAGCTTTCAAGCGCGAGACGAACCACGAGGCAACGGGCGTCTTGCCAGTGCCGCCCACCGTGAGATTGCCCACCGACATCGCGGGTAAGGCCGCCACGGGCATCGCCCCATCGCGTACGCGCGCGTCGAAGCCCGCGTTGCGACGCGCGACGATCACGCCGAAGAGCCAACTGAACGGCGTCACGGCGCCACGAACGAGTCGCGCACCGACAGCGTCAGAATCCCAGACATGCGAAATGAACGCGCGCCCACCGGTGCCGAGACTCATCCCGTCACGCGCGCGTCGACGCGTTTGAGAGCCTCTCGACGCGCGCGACCGCATCACGCATCCGCTGTGCGAACGCTTCGGTGCGCGCCGCCGCAGCACGGACATCGGGATCATCCAACACGACCGGCTCGCCGTACTCGATCGTGACGCGCGCAAATGGCTTCGGAATCTCGAATCCATCCCAGCTGCGCAACTGCCATTTACGATCGACATGGGCTACGAGTGACACCACGGGCGCGCCGGCCCGATGCGCGAGCACCAGCGCTCCCGGAGCGAAGCTGTAACGCGGTCCGCGCGGCCCATCAGGGGTGATGGCCATGTCGGCACCACGCTTGAGCACCTGCACCGCCTCGAGCAGCGCCCGCGTGCCTCCCCGCGACGATGATCCGCGAACGCCGAAGAAACCGAACGTTCCCACGATGCGCGCGATGATCTCGCCATCTTTGTGCTCACTGATCATCACGCCGGTGGGCTGACGGTGCGCCCACAAGATCGGCAGCATCTGTCCGTGCCAAAGCGTGAACACCACGCGCGAGTCCTCGGGCGCGCGATCGAGCAGCGCCTGCCGTCCGTGCACCTTCACCCGCCACGTCGCGCCCAGCGCATACAAGACCCACGTGCCAAGCGTGATGGCGACTCGCGTGCGCCAGTCGAAGGCGGCCGACGACGTGCGCGGCGCGGGCGGCTCGCGATCCGGCACGTTGCGTTCCGGCATCACGCCGGTCTAGTAGCGACGAGTTCGCTGATCATGTGCGCCACGCGCTCGGACGCGCCGGGCGTGCCCAGCATGCCGCGAACTTCACTCAACCCGGCCTCCGCGTCTGCCCGCGCCGCACTGTGTACCTCGAGCAGCGGCATGAGCGCGTCGGCCACCCGACTTGGCTCGAATGCATCCTGCACGAACTCGCGGGACACCTCGCGGTGCGCGACCACGTTCACGAGCCCGATGTGCGGGATCTTCACGAGGCGACGCGCGATCGCATAGGTGATCGCACTCGTGCGATACCCGATCACATGCGGTAGTCCAGCGACCGCCGCCTCGAGCGTCGTGGTTCCGCTCTTCAAGAGCCCCGCCGTCGCCGCGCGCAGCACGGTGAAGGACGCACTGTGCACGCGTGGGAATGGACAATCGGCTTCACTGATCTGCACCGTCGGCGCGACGCTCACGACCACGTGCAGTCCCGGAATACGCGACTGCAACAGCGTAGCCGTCTCCATGAACGGCTTCAGATGCCGCGACAACTCCGCACGGCGAGATCCGGGAAACACCGCGAGGATGGGACCATCGGCGGGAAGTCCCAGTGCCGCGCGCGCCTCCGACTGCGTCGGCAAGGACTGGGCGCGATCCAGTAGCGGGTGTCCCACGAACGTGGCGTCCACGCCGTGACGACGCAGCAACCCTTCCTCGAACGGCAGGATCGACGCCGCCTTCGTGACCACACGGGCCAGCTTCGGTAAGCGGCCGGCGCCCCACGCCCACACTTGCGGCGTGATGTAGTACAGCACCGGCACCCCGGCCTTCTTCGCGACGTCAGCCACCTTGAGATTGAAGCCGGGATAGTCGAGTAACACCACCAGCTCCACGCGTCCGCTGTTGATGCGCTCCCGCAAGCGGCCGAGCAACGCGTAGTGCTTGGGAATGTGCCGGACGACTTCGGCGAACCCCATGACAGCGAGATTCTCGACATCCTCGATGATCTCCACACCGGCGGCGCGCATGTGGCCGCCGCCGACGCCGACCATCTTCAACTCCGGTGCCATGACGCGCAGCGATTCCGCCACCTTGCCCGCGTGCAAATCGCCGGACGCCTCGCCGACGACGAACAGAATCTCACGCACGCGCTGACTCGTCGGAGGCACGCATGACCTGCTGCGCCTCTTCGATCGCCGTCACGATGCGGAGGGCCGCCTCGAGCGCCTCTCGTCCTTCCTCACCGGTGACCGCCACGGCATTCCGTCCCGCGATCGCGCCGAGGAACTGCGACAGCTCGAGCACCAGCGGCTCGCCGTCCGGTGCCTCGAGGGGCACCCGCTCCACGAACTCCTCGAGCGCACGCGGCGCGCGCGCCAGGAGCATCGGATCAAAATCCCCGCGCAATCGGAAGAACTCGCCGGTGCCCGCCGCGAGATCGAGCGAGATGTACCCACTGCGCTGGAAAATCCGAAGCTTCCGCAAGCGCTCACGGGAAACGCGGCTCGCCGTGATGTTCGCCACGGCGCCGTTCGCGAACGTGAGACGGGCGTTGGCAATGTCGATCTGCGGCGTGAGCACTGGCATGCCCATGGCCTGCACGTCCGACACGCGAAGCCCGACGAGCGTGTGGACCAGATCGAGGTCGTGAATCATCAGATCGAGCACGACGGCCACATCGGAGCCGCGTGGATTGAATGGCGCCAACCGGTCACTCTCGATGAATCGCGGCCCATCGACAAAGGGCATTGCCGCGCGCACGGCGCGATTGAACCGCTCCACGTGGCCGACCTGCAGCAGCACACCGGCCGCGCGCGCTCGAGCCAGGAGATCATCGGCTTCCTCGAGCGTGACGGTGAACGGCTTCTCGACGAAGATGTGCTTGCCGCGATCGAGCGCCGCCGACGCCACGGCATGATGCGCGGTGGTGGGCACGACGATCGAGACCGCGTCCACATCGTCGAGCATCGCCGACAACGACGGATACACGCGGACGCCAAGTTGCGTGGCCACCTCGGCCGCGCGTCCTGGATTCTCATCGACAAACCCGGCGAACCGATCGCCGCACAGATCGCGAAGAATCCGCACATGGTGCACGCCCAAGCCACCGGCGCCGACTACACCGACGCGCGGCGCATCGCTCTTCGAGAAGGCGCGCGACTCCGGAGTCATGGTCGTGGTTCTCAGAATCCAACGCCTCGCTGGCTCGCTTCGATGAAATCGAGGAAGTGCTGCACTTCAGGAAGCATCGTGAGCTCGGCGCGCGCTTTCTCGACACCCTGACCGAGGTTGAGATCGGAGCGGAAGCAGAAACGATAGGCCCGCTTGAGTTCACGGACGACGTCTTCCTCGAAACCCGTTCGCCGCAGGCCCACCGAGTTCAGTCCGAACAGCTTGATCGGATTGCCCACCGCACGAACGAAGGGCGGCACATCCTGCGCCACGCGTGAGCATCCGCCGATAAACGAGTGACGGCCAATTCGTGAGAACTGGTGCACGGCGCACAATCCGGAAATTGTCGCCTTGTCCTCGACGGTCACGTGACCCGCCAGCTGCGTGCCGTTCGAGATGATCACGTTGTCGCCGATATGACAATCATGCGCCAGATGCACGTAGCTCATCAGGAAACAGTTGCGACCGACGCTCGTCGTGATCGAGTGGGCCGTGCCCCGATTGATCGTCGCGTACTCGCGCACGGACGTTTCATCGCCGATGTCGACCCACGTCTCCTCACCGCGATACTTCAGATCCTGCGGATCACCGCCGAGGATCGCGCCGATGCCGATCTGTACGCGTTCACCGAGCCGCACATTCCGCTCGAGCGTCGCACGTGCGGCGACATGCGTACCGTTGCCGATAGTACACTGCGGTCCGATGATCGCCCACGGTCCGACTTCCACATCCTCGCCGAGCTGCGCCGACGCATCGACGAGTGCCGTCGGATGAATACGCGCAGTCATCGATCGCGGACCATCGCCGCCATGTCCGCCTCGGTCACCACCTGTCCGTCCACGGTGGCGACGCCACGCATCTTGCACATCGTGCCGCGGATCTGCAGCACTTCCATTTCGATCCGCAGCTGATCGCCAGGCTTCACCGGACGGCGGAACTTCACGTTATCGAGCGACAGGAAGTACACGACTTTGCTCGACGGATCGGCAATGGTGCGCATGAGGAGCATGCCGCCCACCTGCGCCATCGACTCGATGATCAGCACTCCGGGCATGATCGGATGCCCTGGAAAGTGTCCCTGAAAGAACGGTTCGTTGATCGTGACGTTTTTGAGTCCCACGATCCGCTTCCCTTCCTCGATCTCCAGAATGCGATCGACGAGCAGGAACGGGTACCGATGGGGCAGCACCTGCATGATATCTTCGATGGAATACACGGCGGGCTCCCGGACAGCGTGTTGCACGAGGGCGCGCACCAGGGCGACCGTACCCCGGTGACTCGGTTTGTGAGCGATGATGTGCGCGCGAACGCGCGCACCAGCGAGAACGAGATCACCGACACAATCGAGCGCCTTGTGTCGGGAAAATTCATCAGGCCAGCGAAGCGTGGTATCAACCACGCCGTCCGCATCGAGCACCACGGCGTTGGCGGTGGTCGCCCCCTGAATCAATCCTTTCGAACGCAGCGCGTCCACTTCGTGCGTGAACCCGAAGGTTCGCGCCGAGGCGAGTTCGCGGGTGAAGCTGTCGGCGGTCACCATGCACTGCGTGCGCTGTGTGCCGATGAGGGGGTGGGGGAAATCGATCGTGACGTCGAGCGACAGGCCCATGCACGGGCGCGCCTCGTACACCGACTCACCATCCACCACTCGAATCGATTTCCGCAGCACCAACCACTCGGGACGACCGCCGTTGACGACCAATCCCGCAGCGCGCAGTGCCTCCAGAAACGGCGCGGCGCTGCCGTCCATGATCGGCGGCTCGGGGCCGTCCATCCCGATCTCGAGATCGTCGATGGACAGGGCGCCTACGGCGGCCAGCACATGCTCCACCGTGTGCAACGCCTCCGGGCCACTCCCGAGCTGCGTGCGACGCTCGGCGTCTACCGCGAACTCGACACGCGCCGAAATGGGCGCAGCGTTAACGATGTCGGTCCGACGAAACACGATCCCGGTGCCCGTTGGGGCCGGCCGGAAGGTAAGGCGACACGACTGTCCGAGGTGAAGACCGATGCCTTCGACCACCGCCTCCGCGCCGATCGTGCGTCGCTGGCCTGCCGGCTCGTATTCGGAGCCGGCGACTGCGCCCGGCGTCTTTCCGGCTTTCGCGATCATGTGCCACTCTCGTCAGGCGCGCTGTCGGCGCGGCTGTCGGCGCGGCTGTCGGCGTCGTGGCTCGACAATTCCGGCTTCGCGACCAGCTGCTCGAGGGGGCGCACGATCTTGGCCAGACGGGCGATCGCGGCCGACGCGCGCAGGTGATCCCGGTGGGAGCGCGCCGGATAACCGGACCACGTTTCGCCGGCCGGCACGTTGCCGATCACACCGGCGCCGCCAGCCAGATTCGCCTTTGAGCCGATGGTCACGTGTCCCCCGATGCCAACCTGGCCACCGATTTGGACGCCATCGCCTATGCGCGTGGAACCGGCGACGCCGGCCTGGGACGCGAAGAAGCAGCCGCGTCCGACGCGCACGTTGTGCGCGATCTGCACGAGGTTGTCGATCTTGGTGCCGGCACCGATGATCGTGTCATCCACACTGCCGCGGTCGATGCAGCTGTTGGCCCCCACCTCGACGTCATGCTCGAGAATGCAGCGCCCCGCATGCGGAATACGCACCACGCCGTTCGCTCGCGGCACAAAGCCGAAGCCTTCGCGGCCGACCCGCGCACCCGCGTGCAGCGTGACGCGGTCTCCCAGCTCGGTGAACGGGTAGACGACCGCCGTGGAGTGCACCCGCACATCTCTGCCGAGTACTGATCCTGCTCCGATAACGGCGTGGGCGCTGATCCAGCTGCCGTCACCAATCACCGCTCCCTCGCCGATCACGACAAACGGATCGATCGTGACGCCTTCACCAAGGTGTACGTCGTTCGCGATGATGGCGGACGGGTGTACACCTTGGGCGCGCGGCTCCTTGCGATGAAATCGGGCCAGCAACGTGACCATGGCGTCCACCGGCCTGGCTACGACGATGCGGGTCAAGGGCGTGCCCGCCAGCTCGGCCAGTTCGGGCGAAATCAGCACCACGCCGGCGCGGGAGGTGGCAAACCACTGTCCGTACCGCAGATGCGACAAAAAGCTCAGCTCGTTGGGGCCGGCGCGGTCGAGTGGGGCAATTCCCCGCACTTCGATCGACCCGTCGCCAACGAGCACGCCTCCTACTTGCGCCGCAACGGCAGCGGCGGTGATGGGGGGTTGGCCCTAACCGCCGCCCGCCGGCGGGT